>NZ_WTYR01000002.1 GCF_009827575.1 Alteriqipengyuania halimionae
GCGATCGACGACGCGCCTTCAGCATTCGCTGCATAACCTGCTGCGAACGACCGATCTCCGGTGGCTGCAGCGCTCTGTCCGATTGCGGAAGAGATGTAGCCGGTCGCCTCGCTGGCGGCCCCCACAGCGACAGAATATCGTGACGCATTAGCATTATAGCCGACGGCCAAACTCGAAGTGCCTGTGGCTGTGGCTTTGGACCCAACGGCAGTCGAGTATAGTCCGTCAGCATACGAATCCCTGCCGATGGCGACGGCATCCGTATTGGAGCTTTGCGCCCTACGTCCGATGGCAGTCGAATAATCGCCGCTGGCATTGGCATCCGCGCCTAACGCTATCGCGAAAATCGCGGTTGCCTGTGCGCCTTCCGAGCCACTGTCATCACCGTCGCCACCTATTGCGATCGATGTTGTGCCGCTTGCATTCGAGGATCGACCGACGGCGATCGAACCGACTTGACTGGCACTGGAGCTATCGCCGAGCGCGATGGCCCGGCTGGAAGTGGCACTTGCGTTTTGGCCGACTGCGAGCGAATCCGCGCCGCTTGCCAACGCGTCCGTCCCAATCGCCGTTGCATCGTCGGCAGTTGCATTCGCGTTGTGACCAAAAGCAGAAGCGTCCCTGCTCGATGCCACCGAATAGCCCCCAACTGCCGTGCTGAACGGGCCGCTGGCCTCCGCACTGACTCCGCACGCAAGCCGCTCGTCGGTCCCGCTCGAATCCGCCCCGCCGTCGGTATCGACATTGGTATCGGCATTGCCGTCGTTATTGGTGTCGAGCAAGCAATCGTCGGCCAGTGCGGGACTGCTCGACAGTGTGGCGAAGGCCATTGCGGTGACGGTTGCGGACAAAAAGAGAGTGGTTTTCAAGATCATGCTCCTGGTTCGGGATAGAACGAAGGTGGCGAACCGGTTCGATCCGCCGCCTGTCGCGGGTGTCGGCAGTATTTTTGGGCGATCGTTCAGTTGGCGGCGCGCTGGCTTGGCGAATGCGCCTGCGCCATTGGCCGCCCGGAGAATGGGCCGCGCATATTTCCTATGTTCGAAAGCGCGCGCAGTTTGACGGGTACCGACGAGTATGAGTATCCCCGGATCCGGGTATTTTCATGCGAGGGGGGCGCGCGTGGATTTCAGTGAAACGCGTCGAATATCGGAGCTGGACAAGATCGCCGCTGCGCAGACGCGCGATGCGTTGTGGCGCATATTCGAAAGCGAGATCGCACGGCTCGGATTTCCGATGGTGATCTATCTGTTCCGCAATGCGGACGGATCGTTGGTATGCCGGACGAACCTGTCACCCAGGCATTACGGGCCGGCGGAGCAGGACCCCTTCCTGAAGTATTGCTGCGACAATCTGGGCATCACCTTCACCGGCCCGGAGTATTTGCCGAAATACGATTACATCGATGACAAGGCCGAGGCATTCATCGCTCGCGCGCGTCGATCGGGTATGACCACCGGCATCGGAATACCGGTGCGCTCACGGCGCGAACCGGCCTATGGGGGCTTCAATCTGGGCACCCGGCTCACGCGGAAAGAATTCGAGGCCGGACCGGCACAGCACGCCGAACGCCTGCGTACGTTGTGCATGGTGATGCAGGATAAGCTGGAAGGTTTCGCGGCCACTGCCGAGCCCGATGGTGCTCCGAAGGATGCTGGCCGGCAATCCAGCCTGACCGGGAGGGAGCGTGAAATCCTGGCGCTGCTATCGACCGGCCTGACCCGCCCGCAGATCGCCGACCGGACCTCTGTGTCTCGCCATACGATCGATACCCACGTCAAATCGATCTATCGCAAGTTGAAGGTCCATTCGCAGCGCGAACTGATGTCTTTGCGGAGCGCGGACTAGGTGCCTGCCTCTACTCCCTCCGCGGGCAATCGGGCGAAGCGGCCCTCTGCCGGCCGCTTCGCCTCCATGCCGGTCAGAACCCGAAAGCGACGCCCACGCGACCGCTGGGCGAGTTCTCTGCGCTGCTTCCGCCGATCGCGCCCGAGACATAGACCCGCGGCGCCACGCGTGCGGTGATCGCGGCGGAATAGCCCTGTTCGCCCTGGTGCGTGGCGGCGTTGAGGCTGAACGAGAAGGTGCTGTCGGGCACCACCATGGTCCCGCCCATCGCCATCGCCGCCGCGACCCCGCCGCGCATCCGCTCGTCGAGATCATCGAGCGCGAACTCGAACCCGTCGATCCGGCTGTCCAGCGCGGCGACGTCGCTCGCCAGTCCGGCAACCTCGCCCGAGAGCGCTTCGAACTGCGCATCGGTGACCGCGGCGATGTAGTTCATGTCGGCGCGCATGGAGCGCATCGAAGAGGCGGTGGCAACCTGCTGCCTGCCGAGCACGCCGTCGGCATCGACGGTCACGACATCGACCGGGCCTTGCTGCGCGGCGGTGCTTGCATCGATATCGCCGATCCGTACCGCGCTGCCGGTGCCGCCGATCGTGACCTGGTCGTTGGCGGTGGTGACCGCGCCGAAGCCGATCGCGGTGGCGCGGGCATGCTGGGCTTCGGCGGCATTGCCGATCGCGGTCCCGCTGGCGAACCGCGCCTTCGACCCGGTGCCGATCGCGGTCGCGTTCTCGCCGGTCGCCTGCGCGCCCTTGCCGACCGCGGTGGCTTGCGGCGCCGTGGCATAGCTCAGATACCCCAGCGCAGTCGTGAACTGGCCGCGCGCTGCGGAGAAAGCCCCGAACGAGAGCGCGCCCGTCCCGGTCGATGCTGCCCCGGATCCGAAGGCTGCGGCCTGCAGGCCATTGGCCGTCGTACCTTGGCCCACCGCAGTAGTGTTGAGCCCGGTGGCTGCGCTGTTGGCACCTATCGCCGTAGTGAGGTCGCCGTCGGCCGAGGCGGTCGCGCCCATTGCCACACTATATTCCCCTTTCGCCGAAGCATAAGCACCGATCGACGTGGCACGATATTCGCTAGCTGCGGAACCAACTCCCGAAGCTAGCGCATCGGTGCCCAACGCAGCCGCTAAATAACCGATCGCGGTGCTTTGCATTCCTGAAGCCTTGCTGTTGCTGCCAATGCTTACGCCGTAGGCTGCCGTTGCACTTGATTGTAGGCCAAACGCTAACGACTGATATCCGGCCGCTCTAGCGTCTCGACCTATGGCGACAGCATATATTTCGGCAGTGGCGTAACGACCCAGAGCTATGGCGTTATGCGCCGCATTCGCACTTCTTCCCAACGCGACGCTCTCTTGTGCGGCTTCGCTCCCGCGCCCTATGGCAATTGCGTTATCGCCCAGGGCTTTTGCCTCCCGGCCGATTGCGATCGATTCCTTTTCGACAGCTTGGCTGTTATAGCCGAATGATATGGCATAATCGCCTTCCGCCCTGGAATTGGGGCCGAGCGCGAAAGCTCGCTGTCCCGAGGCTGTCGAGCCGCTGCCCATTGCGACGCTCTGCGAGCCTGTCGCCAGGGCGCCTGCACCGATCGCGGTGGCATTGCTTGCCGTTGCCTGGGCCTGATGACCGAGTGCGGTGGTATTTGTCCCTTCGGCAGTGGCGTCGGTGCCGCACGCCAGCGCGGTGTCTTCGCCGTTGCTGTTGGCGCCTGCAGTACCGTCGACGACGCCGTCGTTATCGGTATCGAGCGCGCAATCCTCGGCCGCAGCGGGGGCTGGGTGGAAGATCGCAAACGCGGCAATCGCCGCGCTCGAAAGTAGAATGGTCTTGGTCATCGGTTTCGTCCCTGTCTTGCCTAATGCGTGCAGGGACGCGTCTTGCCGAACGGGGCGGACCGCACTGGGTCGATGGCGGCCCGCCCCTCAGGCACGAGACGGCGTCCCTGTGCGGAGCGCCATGACAGGCAAGCGTGTGAGCGAGCGTGTGAGAAACCGTGTGAACAACCGTGGTAATTCACGTACGGGACAGTTTTTCGACGATTTTTGTGCCGGTTCAGCCGTTATGGCGCGATGAAATCGGTCACCAGCCTGACGAACTCGGCCGATGCCGGCTCCCTACCCAGCAAGAGATGGTTGTCTGTCTCGAGCGTGGCGAATCGCGCGTCGGGGATTTTCGCCGCCAGCGCGCGTCCGGTCTCCAGCGGAATGCGCACATCGCCGCGACTATGGATCACCAGTGTCGGGCAGCGGATTTCGGCCAGCCTGTTGGACACATCGATCTGCGAGAAGGCCTCGAGGAAGCGCACCGCGTTGGTGGCCGAGGTCGTCTGGCGCTGGAAATCGTTGAACCAGCTCATCTCCGCCGAATTTGCTGTCGGCATCATCGTGTGTGCGTAAATCTGCCGTATCGCGGCATTATCGACACCCCAGCCGGTTTCGGTCAGTGTCATCACCGCTTCGCGAACGCGCTGTTCCTCTTCGGTTGCGGTCAGCCGCCAGCCCCGGTCGTAGCCGCCGAACAGGATCAGGTGCGAGACGCGCTCCGGATGGCGCGCGGCATATTCGATCGAGACCGCCGCCCCCTGGCTGATGCCGAGCAGCGGGAACCGCTCCAGCCCGCTGGCCTCGACCACCGCTTCGAGGTCGGCGACGAAGCTTTCCTGGCTGATATCGGGCACGTCCCAGTCCGACAGGCCGCAGCCGCGCTCGTCATAGCGCACGAAACAGTGATGGTCCGACAGGCGCCGAAACAGCGGGCTCCAGATCGGGGCTTCCCAGTCGAGCTCCAGATGGCTGAGCCAGTTGGCGGCTTTGACCAGCGGCGGGTTGGAGCGATCGCCGGTTATCGCCCATCCGATCGAGACATCGTCTGCCGTCTTGATGAACCCAACCTTCTGGGGAGGCAGCGAGCTGCGCGGGGGGAGGCGGTTGGTATCCGCCTGCGGCGCGGCGGTGAACTCCGGCGTTTTCACGCCGGCGTCGCGGAAATTCGCCTCGAGCTCTCCTGCCAGACTTTGCGCTGCCTCGGGCCGGCCGGCTCGCCGGCGCGCATCGACCGCTTCCTTCGCAGCATCGGGATCGAGCGGCGCATCGCCCAGCCAGCGATCGGCCCATAACTCGCGCTCCGCCGCCGAGATCGATGGGGATTGCGCCAGCCGCCGCGTCAGCGATGCGCGCAGGCCTTCTATCTCGTGGCGCTCGCGTTCGAGCCAAATCGAATAATCCTGCAGGTTGGGAAGCTCGCAATCCTCCAGCCACGACCGGTTCGTCAGCTTCCACGCAGCTGCCATCGCTTGGACATCGGTTCCGGGATCGGTGCGCAGGCGGTGCAGCGAATCGACGTCGACCGAGATGTCCGAGCGATCGATCTCGATCGTGTCGCGATCGACCCTCAGGCGCTCCTGGCTTCCGGCATTGATGATCGGGCGCAGTTTGGAAAGCGACCAGCGCAGTGCGCCGCGCGGATCGTCGGGCATGTCCCACAACAGCGAGCAGAGTTCCTGGCGCGACGCGGGACGCTCGATCGTCAGGAGATAGGCCAGCAAGGCGCGCGTTTTGCGCGACGAGGGCAGCTGTTGAATCTGCCCGTCGTACCACACCGTCACCCGGCCGAATGTGGTGATGCCGATCCCGCTCGTCATGTCCCTGCTTTCCTTTTGCACTTGCGAACTAGGCGCATCGCAATCGGAAGGGAAGGCCGGTCAAGGGGGGCGGGCGGATCGCTTACGAAAAAGGGCCGACAGGATCGCTCCTGCCGGCCCAGTCCGTGTTCCAACCCCCGGGTTTGCGGGGTGGGGTCAGAACCCGAAGGTCACGCCGACGCGTCCGGCGGTCGATCCGTTCTTGTTGAAGCCGGTGGCGATCCCGGCGTTGAATGCCGCATTCTCGCCAACCATCACGCCGAGCTGGAGCGATCCGGCATGCGCGCCTTCGAACGTGCCGACATTGGCGGTGAGGTTGAACCCCTTGCCCGGCAGGAAGCTCGCCCCGCCCATCGCCACCGCGACTGCGGTCGAAGACGAAATCCGCTCGTCAAGGATGGTCATGCTCTGTTCGAGCACGTCGATCCGCCCGCCCAGCGCCGCAACGTCGCTGCTCAGCGCGGCGAACTGCGCGTCGGTGACGGCCGCGATGTAGCCGACATCGGCGCGCACCGCATCGACCGACGCTTGCGTCGCGACCTGCTGGCGGCCGAGCACGCCATCGGCATCGACGGTCACGACATCGACCGGGCCCTGCTGCGCGGCGGTGCTCGCATCGAGATCGCCGATCCGGACTGCGCTGCCCGCGCCGCCGATCGTGACCTGGTCATTGGCGGTGGTGACCGCGCCGAAGCCGATCGCGGTGGCGCGGGCATGCTGGGCTTCGGCGGCATTGCCGATCGCGGTCCCGCTGGTGAAACGGGCCTTCGCCCCGGTGCCGATCGCGGTTGCATTCTCGCCGGTCGCCTGCGCGCCATTGCCGATCGCGGTCGACCGTGCCGCCGAGGCGAAGCTCTGATAGCCCAGCGCAGTCGAGAACTGGCCGCGCGCTGCGGAGAAGGCGCCAAAGGACAGCGTGCCCGTCCCGGTCGATTCCGCGCCCGCGCCAAAAGCTGCAGCCTGCAGCCCGTTCGCGACGGTGCCTTGGCCTACCGCTGTGGCGTTGAGCCCGGTGGCCGCGCTGTTCGCGCCGACGGCCGTGTTGAGATCGCCATCGGCCAGCGAGTCCGTGCCGATAGCGATCGAGTCGGCTCCTAGAGCATTTGCTCCGACGGTCTCATCATCACCGCCATCTACGCCCACTGCGATCGACCTGTCCCCGGTGGCATTCGCAGCTCCGCCCACCGCCGTACCTTTGTTGATCGCGACGGAGTCAGAACCCAGTGCTGTCGTGAGAAAGCCGTTCGCAGACGCGGTTTCTCCGACGGCGAGGGACGCCGCGCCCACCGCCTGGGCACTGTTCCCCACCGCCGTCGCGTTTATTCCCGATGCTAGCGCTTCGCCGCCCACAGCGGTTGCATAGGCGCTGACCGCTCTACTGAAATGACCCACCGCGACAGATGACGTACCGGTACCCAAAGCGAAAATTCCCACCGCAGTTCCGTTATATCCGGCATCGGTATTGTAACCCAGAGCGGTAGCGCCACTGGCCCCCGCATTGGAGTCCATCCCCAAGGCGATACCGTTCTGCCCAGTGGCCTCGCTAAATTTGCCGATGGCTACCGCACTGGCGCCATCTGCCTGCGCCGAGTCACCGATTGCAATGGAGTTATCTCCCACAGATTCGCTGTTATATCCCACTGCCAACGACTTGCTCCCGGTCGCAGACGTCGAAGTCCCTAGCGCAACGGCCTGACCCCCACTCGCCAGGGCTTCAGCACCCACCGCGACCGCGCCGTCCAGCAGCGCTGATGCGTTAGGCCCGATCGCCGTAGCGCCTACAGTATCGGCAACCGCTTCGAACCCGACCGCGACCGATTTCAATGCCGTTGCACTTGAATCGGTGCCCAGCGCGACAGCCCCTTCGGCGCTTGCAGCCGATTGGTGGCCAATCGCGATGGCGCCGATCGCGGTGGCATCGGCCTCGTGACCCAGCGCGGTTGAATCGTCTGCCGTGGCAGACGATTGCGCGCCCATCGCTGTCGCGTTATTCGCCGTCGCCTGAGCATTCGTGCCAATGGCGGACGTCTGGCTGAAGGTGGCGTCGGCGTTGACCCCCACCGCCGTCGAGCTGGAGCCGCTGGCGACCGAGAGCGCGCCGACTGCCAGAGAAGCGCCGCCCGAAGCGAGCGTATCTTGGCCGAATGCACTCGCATTCACATTGGTTGCGCGCGCGGTATTGCCAATTGCGGTCGTGTTTGTCGCAGTCGCTTCGCTGCCGGCGCCGATCGCGGTGCTGTCGATTCCGGTCGCATCTGCGCCGACTCCGCAGGCGAGATTGTTGTCGTTGTTGCCCGAATTGGCGCCGCCGTCATTGTCGGAGCTGTCGACCTGGCCGTCATTGTCCCGGTCGAGTAGGCAATCGTCGGCGGCAGCCGGCGTCGCCATCGCCAGCGCCAGCACGATCGTACTCGCCGTGCCCGCCAAAATCGTAGAACCTGTAAAACTGCGCATTGATTTGCTCCCTTTCTCGTCTGCGAGATGAAGAGTTTTTGCGCTGGTGGGGCGGGCCTGTCATACCTCAGTTGAGGGACGCGACGGTTTTACTGCATGGGCAGGAAGGGGGGATGATTATGCCACAACGCGAGCTCGACCTCGACATTCTTTCCGCCTCCTGGCGGTCGCTCACGGACGCCGACGGTTATGATCGCATGCTTGCCGCGTGGGACCGGAAAATCACCGCCGTCGGCGTGTCTTCGCAGGGATTTTTCGATCGGATCTTGTCGCGGCAGTTGATGGCGATCGACGATCTGCTTTCGAGCGAGCTGGAATTGAAGATCGAAGACCTGGTGGAGGCTGCCGTGCGCAATACGCCGGTGCCTGCAATGGTGCTCTCGCCCGAAGGCCGTGTTGTCACGCTCAATGTCGGTGCGGATGCTTTCTATGGAGTGACCCAGGGGGCAATGGCCGGGACCGAATGGCTCCGCGAGGATTCGCATGCGAACTTCACGGCTGTGCGGTCCAGCGCCCAGGGGCTCGGTAACACCAGTTACGCAATCGTGCGCGTGGTGGACTGTGCTGGAAACGAACATCTCGCCGAGGTCTATTCGCTGGATGTCCGCGGTCATGAGCGTGCCTATACGGTCATCCGATCCCTGGAGCTGGAATGGTATCCCGAAGTCAGTGCCAATCTTTCGCAGGCATTCGGCCTGACAGAGGCTGAAACGGAGGTCTGCCGCCTGCTGTTTCGTCACCGCGAGCTGGACGGCATCGTGGCAGAACGCGGCTCGACCACCCATACGATCCGTTCTCAGATCAAACAAATTTTTGCGAAGACGGAAGTCGCATCGCGGGTCGACCTGGTCCGCATGCTTGGCCTGTTATGCGCGCGTGCAGCGCTCGGCCGGGACGCGAAGAGCATGCAGTATGTCGATCCGCTGGGTAACGAAAGGATACTCCACCGCAGTGACCGTCGGCGCCTCGCCTACACGTGGACGGGGGCGGAAGCGGGCCGGCCGATCCTGTTCGTGCATGGCGAAATTCCTTATTTTGCCTTGCCCGAAACGACCCGCGAAATGCTGGTATCGCGAAACATAAAGCTGATCTGCCTGTCCATGCCCGGACACGGCAATAGCGATGGGACGGCAGACCTGCCGCAAATCGAAGACGGAGTGGCCGCGATCGCCGAGTTGTGCGAGCACCTCGGTCTGGCAAGGATCGGCGGGCTCGCGAGCTATAGCGGTCAGTTCTGCCTTTCGCGCGCGGCTGCCGACCACCCGAAGCTGTTTTCCGCGCTGATGATCATCGGCTTTCCCTGGAATCTCAGCGAAGGGCGGTGGCGGCGTATGCCCCTTACCCACCGCACCTTGTGCAGCCTTATCCTGAACGCCCCCCCGGTGTTCGAACTGGTGGCCCGCATCGCGCAACGACGAATGCTGGAGGAGGGGCCCGACTTCTACCTCCACCGCGCGTTTGCGGAAGTACCGCCGGATATGCAGTCGGTACGCGATCCCGAAATCCAGGCATTGCTGCGCCCGGCGTGTCGCCATCTCGCCAATCAGGGGCACATGGCCTATGTTCGCGAAGAGACCATGGTGGCTTCGCACGGCCTGTCCGAATGGTTCTGGCGGATCGAGGTGCCGGTCCATTACCTGATCCCGGCAGAGGCGGAAAATGCCTGCCGCGCCGATTGTGCCGACTTGAAGGCCCTTGGGGCGAACGTCACGGCGGAGGCTGTGGCCAGTACCGGTGAATTGCTACCTTATCAGAGCCCAGCACTGTTCGCAGATCGGATGGCTGCACTTGGCGGAGACGATCCTGCGGCAGATTTCGCGCAGCTCGATGGGTGCGCTATTCTTCCCTGACCACCATGCCTGATCCACCGGTTGGGTGTGCAAGGGCAGCGGCGACGCCCGTGAGGCACCGCCACCACTTGTTGCTCAGAACTCGCCGGCGACCCCTGCCTTGAAGGCCACGTTGTCCCCGCCACCGTAGCTGACTCCGCTGGTCAGCGCGAAGCTGCGGTTCACGCGGTGCGCAAGACCTGCCGAAAAGCCCATCTCGCCCCGGAAAGAGGCGACGTTCGAGGCGTAGCTGGTCGCCCCGTCCTCGCTCGGGAAATGCGGCTGGGCGAGTGCGGTCGTGGCCGCGATGCTCTGGCGAAGGTCCTTCTCCAGCGTATTGCTCAGGTCGAACAGCGTGCCGACCTGCCCCTCCAGCGCACCGACCCTGCCGGTCAGCGCGGTCACATCGGAGGAAAGGGCATTGAACTGCGCATCGCTGATCGCCGCGATGGGCATGGCGGCGGCGAGGCCGCGCTGGAGACCCGTGCCGCCTCCCAGCGTGCCCGTATCGAAGGCGGTCCGGCCCAGCGTGCCATCTTCGTCGGCGGTGACGAGGTAGATGGTGCCGCTCTGCTCGTCGTTCGCGGTGCCGAGCCCCGCTACCTGCACCGTATCGCTCGCCGTTCCGATCGCGACCTGATTGGCGGCGGTGGTGACCGTGCCTCTCCCGACCGCGGTCGAGCCTGCAAAGTCGGCACGCGCATCGGTGCCTATGGCCGTTGCGTTGTTGCCGCGCGCAAAGGCGCGATATCCCACCGCCGCCGCCCGCTCTGCCACCGCGAAGCTGGAATAGCCCAGCGCGGTCGTGAACACCCCCGCGCGACAGAAAAGGCGCCGAAAGACAGCGCCCCGCTGCCGATCGATTCGGCGCCGGCACCATAGGCCGCAGCCTGCACTCCGGTGGCCGACGCGCCCTGGCCCACGGCGGTGGTGTTCAATCCGGTCGCGGAACTGTTCGCACCGAGCGCGGTGTTGAGGTCGCCGTTCGCAAATGCGCTATCGCCCAGCGCGACCGAGCTTTCGCCACGCGCCTCGGTGCCAGCACCCAGCGCGACGGCCCGGAGGCTGGTCGCTTCCGATCCTACGCCCAAGGCCGTCGAGAAGTCTCCGGCAGCCATCGCTTCCAGGCCGATCGCGACGGTCTGTTCCCCGTCCGCATCTGAATTATTGCCGATGGCGACCGAACTGCCGCCCTGCGCACTTGCCGCGACACCCATCGCGACCGAGAAAGTGCCGTCGGCGTGGCTGTCGTACCCGGCGGCGATCGACTGGATGCCGGTCGCCGAAGCCAGCTCGCCAAGAGCCGTGGCGCCCTGCGCGGTGGCACCAGCACTGGCGCCCAGCGCTGTCGCCCCCCTTGATGACAGGCGACCGTGTGAGAGACCGTGTGAACAACCGTGTGAATGACCGTGGTAATTGCAGCAATTGCCGTTTCTTGACCCTTTTCGGCGATGGAACAGTTGCCCAGTTCGGTTGCAAGGCCGCGTCGCGATGAAGCCGGGCACCTTGGCGTTCGGTCTGC
Organism: Alteriqipengyuania halimionae; assembly: GCF_009827575.1. NCBI lineage: Bacteria > Pseudomonadati > Pseudomonadota > Alphaproteobacteria > Sphingomonadales > Erythrobacteraceae > Pseudoblastomonas > Pseudoblastomonas halimionae. Next base: position 11,296 of record NZ_WTYR01000002.1, read on the forward strand.
AACCAGACTGTAACCGCCGCGCCCATGAAAAGGGCCGGCAGGATCGCTCCTGCCGGCCCGTTCCGTGTTCCGACCCCGGGTGTGCGGGGTGGGGGTCAGAACCCGAAGGTGGCGGAGACGGTGCCGCCGACGGTGTCGTC